>NZ_AP023056.1 GCF_019703835.1 Thaumasiovibrio subtropicus
TCTCTTAGTTCAGCAAGTCGAATATCAAGAAGCATATCTGCGGCTTTGTCTTTCGCTGTGGCAAGTGCTTCTGGTGACATTTTTGCGTCAAGTGCGCTTAATGGGTTGCTTTTCATTTCTAAGTTCCTCTAAATGCTCATCGAACTCTGCATCCGCTACCGGAATCATCTTCTTGTAGAATCTCTTATCGCCAGTTTTGTCACCGCCGCATAAGATAATGCCTGCTCTTTCTGGGTCAAAAGCAAAGAAAGCTCTAATAGGTTTGCCATTGCTTTGCACTCGCAATTCTTTCATGTTGCTATGCTTTGAGTCTTCCACCGTGTCAGCGTATGGTCTACTCAATTGCGGTCCACGCTCAAGAAGAACTTGAATGCCTGCACGAACTTTAATTTGATCGCTCTCATCCAGTGACAGAAACCACTCATCAAAAAGTGGTCTAGTAAGTACATTCCACATGTTTTTTCTTTGTTTTGTTAGTATAGAATATATTCTATATAGACTAGTGTCTATATACAATCTCAGTATTTTTAAACAACCTTTTCGCTCTGGTAGAGAGCAAGCATGAAATCTTATTGTTTCGCAATACTTTGGTGACGGTGTAACTAATTTTGGTTGTACGAGACAAATAACAAGCAGGAAAAGTGCAGTACTGAAGTTGTCAGTTGACACTTTTTGGAGGTTTCTTAATGTCGAAAAGCTGACCAAGTTCGCAAGCCAAACATCAATGTTAAGCTTGCGAACGTGACTGGTAGCGCCCACCGGAGCCATTTGAATGGCGCGAGTGCATCACTGACTGGTGTATCTATTGGGGGATGTTTTAATATCCAAGAAAGCGACAAAAACGTGATAACGCCGAACATTAACGTCATAAAAAGACCTAGAGGCCAAAAATCCTCTGAGAGATCATAAAGTTCCGTGAGCAACCTTTCTAGCTGTATCTTGCGCATACTGGTCTCTTTTGATTGTATTTTGCACAGGTGTAGATTAAAGGAAGTGCTTTTTTTATGCAATGAGTAGCATTTTTCTGACTTTGTTTCTTTTTTCTTTGGGGGTTCTCGCTACGCTCGGTTCATTCCGTCGCTACGCTCCTCCCGCGATAACTAGAGTCCGTATTTCTGCAAGCAGAAACGGTCTCTACGTTCCTGCGAACAATCACCCAACCCAATAAACAGGTTTCTCAATACGTTCTATTTTTGCGTTTACGCAAAAGTGTGGTGCTGCGTGGGTGCTTGCGCATTCAACTTTTGTGGTTGTGGTGAGTTCTTAAAAGCGTGTCTAGCAGGGCGCGGTTGGGCGGTGAGAGCGCTTGTGGTGCATTGTACGCGGGTTAAGGCTTGGTGTGTGTGGTGAGTCCGTGTCGCTTCGCTCTTTTGTCCATGCTGCGCACTGCTCGCATAGCGGCTAGATAGTGCAGAGTGTGTTGATTGTTTTGAGGTTAACTGTATGAATTATTTGAAAAAAAAGTCAAAGAAATGCAAATAAGGCTGGACACATTACCACTTTATTGGTAATATATAGAAATGGTTAAGGGGTGCAGCAACACCCCTCACCATCGAGAAAACCTTCTCAGCCGCGCTAGTCGGAAACTAGCAAAGACCTATACGTAGGATTCTCATATGTCATTAGAAAGCTTATCAGTTGTTTATCAGCAGGTCGAGGTTTTTTGGCCGTTGCTATTGGCTTGGTTACTTTTGAAAGCCAAGGTAAATATTCAAATTAAGTGCAAGTACGTGAATATTTCCATTCGTCTATAGTTGACTCCCCCCTCCCCATTATGGGGAGGGAGCTTGACCGAAGATCAAGTGGTAGTCGTTGAAGAAAGTTGCGAGAAGACAACAAAGTATAAGTTTCAGTCAACTGATCCTTTAGGAGTAATAAATATGGAGTCAAAGGCTATTAAAGTCATGCTTAAATGCCTATTTCCTCATGTAGACAAAGATGATTATGCTCGGGTGATTGCGGTCTTAGATGGAGATCATGGCACTACTCAAGAGGATGTAGAAACCTGTGAATTTTTGTCAAAGACGGCAAAGCAGGTTGCATGGTGTTATGACAATGCTGAAGTAATAACTCAAAATGCGCTTAACTGTCAGCCAGCACTGTTTAATGCTGTCGTTGAGCGATTGCGTTTTGGCACGAATTTGACAGAGTTGGAGAAAATACACGGTATTCGCAATGTCCATATTTCTCGCGCTATGAGTGATCTATCAGAGCGTCATCTTCGCTTGTTAGAAATCAGTGAATTATATCACAAAGAGTTAGGTCGAAGTTGATCTTTACCATTTTAATGGTAATGTATTGCTTGGCAATGGCTTACATTCCTAAAGAGGAAAGAAAATGAAGAAGACCTTTCGGGCTGCATTACAAGATTTTCAAGCCTCCTTATCTTCTGTCTATCGTGGAAGCGGTAACATTGTAGTTGTTAACAACGAAAAAGGTGGGGTTGGAAAAACGACTTCAGCGGTGCACGTTGCTTGTGCGGCAGTTGATGCAGGGCTTAAGGTGTTGTGTATTGATGTCGATCCTCAGGGTAATTTCACTCGCACTATGAATGGAGCGGATCTGAGTCAAGCTTACGTAACGGATAATAATTTCATTAGCGCAGCAGATCTGTTTTATGACAAGCTCAATAAGGATAAAACTTATCCAATACGTGAGAATTTGCACTTGGTTGCGGCGACAGATGAAATGTACACGGTCGATGAATCAGGAGACAAATCGCGGGTCATCGCTGCTTATCAGAACGTCAAGCGTATAATGACAGACGGAGCGTTTGATTTGTGCATTATTGATACCCCGCCTACGGTCGGTAACAGACAGCTTGCCGCTCTATTATTGGCAGATGTGCTTGTTATGCCTCTTGAAGTGGATGCATTTTCAATCAAAGGCTTGGAAAAGCAGTTAACGCGCTTGACCACATCACGACGTGCGGGCGGGTTGCCAATGCCAAAGGTGTCTTTGATGCCTTCACGTGTTGATTTGCGATATAAACTCACTAAAGATCAATTAGCATCTTTAAGTGAGGTTAAGGTCGCCAGAGTGACTCCCCCTATTAAGCATAGTGGCGCCATATCCCACGCGATAAGTGCAGGAAAAGCAACGTGGGACGTCCCTGTTTCTAGTCGAAAGCAAGTTACTGAGATGTTGATCTCTGCCTATACATCAGCTCTGTTTCTGTACTGATTTTTGCGTAAACGCAAATTTCTAGAGTCTGAATAGCCTGTAGCTTTGAGTTTTGTGTAAATAATGGCAACATCGCCATCCTAAAGAGAGGAAAAGATGTCTTTAGATCTAAGCGGATTAAATAACCTTAACCTGAGTGAAGCGCATACCTCTGAACCCAAATCGGGTGTGGTGATGGTGCACCCAAAGGAGTGTTACGTCATTGAACAGGTCAGGGTTGAAATTGATCCGGAAAAGGTCAAGGAGTTAGCAGCCTCAATTGACGAAATTGGGATTGAAACCCCGATCAAGGTTTATCCAAAAGATAACAAAGGTTACTTGATTCACAACGGTGAGCATCGATGGGCGGCGGCCAACTTACTGGGATTGACAGAATTACCGGTGTTTGTCGACGAGAAAGCGAAACTTATTGAGCATAAAGGCAAGAAACTACGTTCGAAAGAAGCGATTATCGGCCAAGCCTCAGATAACTTGCACAGGAACGAGTTAACTCCTTTAGATATCGCACACACACTAAGTGTGCTGTTAGATCCACCTTATTCAATGAAGAAAGGTGAAATTGCGAAGAGTTTTGCAAAACCAGCGGCATGGGTATCTCGTCATCTTAATATCGCTGACCTTAGCCCCTTCTTAACTCAGCATGTTAAGAAGGGCTTGACCCGTAATGTCGAAGTGATTGAACTGCTGCATAAAATAGAAAAAATCGATTCGGCGAAATGTAAGACGTTGATAGGCGGAGAGGATCTTAGCCGTAAGTTTTTAAATGAAGAGTTGAAACGCTTACAGACGCTTGATGTTGTGAGTGGTGTAGATTCTGAATTAGATGAAGTGAAAGATGAGCCGTTATCGGTAACGGCGAATGCAGAGCCAGTCAGTAAGTCTATAAAGAAACATAAAGGTACTTATTTTAAAGATGGAGCTTTCTATGATGACGGGGAACTGGCATTAGTCATTGACCGAGGCAGTGTTGATTCACTTATAGCGCAGCTTGAGGCTTGGAAGATAGCGCATAAAGACTTTTGATTGGCGCACTCGTATCTCGATCATCTTCGACTTTTTTTGACTTTGTTTCTTTTTTCTTTGGGGGTTCTCGCTACGCTCGGTTCATTCCGTCGCTACGCTCCTCCCGCGATAACTAGAGTCCGTATTTCTGCAAGCAGAAACGGTCTCTACGTTCCTGCGAACAATCACCCAACCCAATAAACAGGTTTCTCAATACGTTCCATTTTTGCGTTTACGCAAAAGTGTGGTGCTGCGTGGGTGCTTGCGCATTCAACTTTTGTGGTTGTGGTGAGTTCTTAAAAGCGTGTCTAGCAGGGCGCGGTTGGGCGGTGAGAGCGCTTGTGGTGCATTGTACGCGGGTTAAGGTTTGGTGTGTGTGGTGAGTCCGTGTCGCTTCGCTCTTTTGTCCATGCTGCGCACTGCTCGCATAGCGGCTAGATAGTGCAGAGTGTGTTGATTGTTTTGAGGTTAACTGTATGAATTATTTGAAAAAAAAGTCAAAGAAATGCAAATAAGGCTGGACACATTACCACTTTATTGGTAATATATAGAAATGGTTAAGGGGTGCAGCAACACCCCTCACCATCGAGAAAACCTTCTCAGCCGCGCTAGTCGGAAACTAGCAAAGACCTATACGTAGGATTCTCATATGTCATTAGAAAGCTTATCAGTTGTTTATCAGCAGGTCGAGGTTTTTTGGCCGTTGCTATTGGCTTGGTTACTTTTGAAAGCCAAGGTAAACATTCAAATTAAGTGCAAGTACGTGAATATCTCGATTCGCTTGTAGATACCTTCCCCCCCTTAAAAGGGGGGAATTTGAGAACATATTATATGGAATGGTTTGCGTTAGTTAAAATCCTTGAGTATCTAAAGGCACTATTCATAGTGTCGTTGATCTTACTCGTCTGCTCTCGTTGGGTGATTCGAGTTGGTTCACTTGAAATTTCGCTGTATGAGAGTGATGAATTTACTGATCTGGAGTCTGCAAAGTTTGCGTTTGGGATTACTTTTCCGGTCTTTAAGCCATTTTTTAAATTTAAAGTGCGAAGCAAAGACGATCGTCATTGAGGTCTTTGCCGACCTCAAAAGCTACCCACTACTTGTACTGTAGGTGGCTCGTATTTTGAAAGAACTAGCGCCCTTTTGAGCGCGCTAGTTCTTTTACAATGGCTTCTTGGACGAACTGCGAAAAACCACCGTAATGCTTGTGTTCATCAACCGCATCATCGATTTTTTTCCGCAACAGTGTGGGCAATGATACGTTGTACTTTCTGGATTTTCCTAAGAAGGATTCAAGGTCTATATCGACAAGCGCCCACACCCAGCCATTAAATTCTTCTTTGTCAAAGTGATCGTTAACACTGCTTGCCAGTGGCGGAACTTCTCCATCTTCGGCAAGCGTTTCAAAATAAAACTCTAGCGCCTCTTTCGCTTGCACTAAAGCATCTTCATAGCTGTCACCTGCCGCAAAGCAGCCAGCAGCATCAGGGAATACAACGCCAAAAGCGGTATTGTCGTCTCCTGCTTCGATAGCAATTGGATATAGCATTTTGACTTCCTCCGAAGTGATTCGCAGAATCAGGGGAGCTTAAAGCCCCGCCTGTTTTTTAATTGCTTTCACAAGTCCCATACCCAAGTCCTTTTTCGGATGTGGAATCGTGAGAGGTAATTTGTGGTCTGGATGTTTGAATTGGTGATGACTTCCTTTCACTCTCACCAGAACCCAACCAGCCGCTTCCACCTCTTTAATTAAGTCTCTGCTTTTCACCTTTTCTCACTCTTGTTAAGCTTGGGGTTATTATAACCCCTTTTGGTGTATAAAGCAAAAGAAGTAACCCTTTTACCCCCACTAGTTTACACCGATTTTGTTTAAATCCTCTTAACGGTTTTTCTCTATCCTCGGGTTCGGAAAGGTGCGACGGCGTCCCGTCGCGATGTGTTCTTTCCCTGAGCAAATACTGACCCACTCCCCGCGCGTACTTGCGTGACAGCCACGGCCTCCCCACGCTAGCCCTCCCTCACTGGGGAATTGGACATCCCCCACTGCCGGACTCGATGCTACTGCACGCCAGAGAGATCCACCGCCTTCACCGTCGCGTTGCCACGGCTTAAGCGACCACCAAGCCCTTTTCGCGTACGACGCCCTAGATGCGCTCACAGGAGCCCGACCGCGCCCTATTTGACCGCTCTTTTCTGTTTTTTGTCATCGCTGACGTGAAGATTGTCGTGGTGGTGTTGGTGCTGTCGCGTGTGAGTGGTTTATTTTTGAGGTAGAAGGGGGTAGGGCAAGTTATCCACGGACACTACCGAGACCTTTCTTTCATTCTCTGTCGTGGCGGTGGATAACTTGCTGAGGACGTACCGTTTTTTGCGGTTTGATTGTGCGTGACGATGTAACGTGAATCTTTTGCGTTTGCGCTGCTATTACAGCAAGTACAGTACTGATATGATTATCATTGCGGTTAACAGCGATGACAACAATCCGGTGATGATGAACGGCCAATAAGCAGGTTTGAATTTACCAACCTCCGCTTTATAGCTGTCGAGTAATTGAGTTTGAAAATTGCTGTTTTCAGCGTGGGCTTTGTCTTTCCAACGCTTCAAGCTATCAAAAAATTCGCTGAGTTCATCATCGCGTTGTGCAAATGCTTTTATCCGACGCTCTGTAGCGAGGTCGAACTTTTTTGGAAACTCCTCGATTGTTTGGCAAAGTAAAAACAATTCTTCTTTAATTACTGCGATCTCTTCGACGGTAAAGCTTCTTAGGATCGCGTTGATATTTTTGGGGGTGCTTTCGCTCATGTGTATCCCTTAAAATTGTTTTTCAGAAAACAATTTATTGCGCTTCTATCTTTAAGTTTGCGTAAACGTGATCGAGTTTTTCATTGAAGTTCTTAGCTAGGCGTACACCCGTGCGTCGAGCGGATAACTCTGCTCGTTCTTCTTTACTGGCGGCACGGATCGCGGCTTTGTAGTCGGTATCATCATCCACAAAATCGGCTAAGGTTGTCCCGAGGTCATTCATTAGTTCAAAAAGAGGCGAGTGTGGTATGGTGAGGCCGTTTACACTCTTTAGTTTTAGTTCTTTCGCTATCCGGTTTTCGAAGATAACACCAAACTGACTATCGAGGCTTTCTGTATCATCAACCTGATTGAATATGACGCGAATAGCGTCAGTATCAACACCAATGTTCTTCAACATCTTGATGGTTGATATGGTGTCAATTTGCTGCTTGCTTTGTGGCGTGACAGGTACAATGTAGTAGTCTATATCCTCGTGAGATCCGCTGTTTTTTTCAAGGTTTTGTAGCCACTTTTCAATGTTCGATGCGCCAACATCAATGATAAGCAGGTCATGCATATCAATTTCTTCTTGCACAGCGATTAAGTTAGCGCTCGACATGGTCTTATCTTCGGAGCCGTCATTATTGATGGTCTCTAGTTTTAATACATGGGCTTCAGGAAGGCGGGGTTTTAGTAGGCTATCTACTACCGTGGTTTTTCCAACGTTGCCAGAGGTATTGACAACTGCAATTTTTAAATATTGATTCATTTTTTATTTCTCCGTGACCTAATGTTCGCAGCGGTAGTAACTTTCATTATTAGACTTTGTGTAGTTTGAGTTCCCATATTGAGCACTTCATCTAAAGTAAGGTTTGCTTCGATAGCATCTTGATAGATATCTTTACTCAGATGCGGAATATTTCTCTTCCAGTGATTGAAATCATTCTCATCGAGTGATTCTGAATCAACCATAGAAGCTACTTCTTTTTCTTTTGATGGTGTATCAGCTTTATTTTTTCCTCTAGCACGGCTTAGCATCTGCCTAAATACACCATAGCTAACGGCCTGATCTGCTGTGGTTAGATGAAAATTAATTCTCTCTACCATGAATTTATAGCTGTAGCCCATAGAATACAGTCTATCTATTACATCGACATACCTAGCCATTACCTTTTGTTTAGATATTCCTTTCTTGCTAAGTTCGTCAGAAATCTGTTTTAGATTTTCTTCCATCGCTTAACTCCCATATTTAAACTCCCGTTTAGGGCTTTATTTTAGGCTGTATGTTTTGTGAACTGCAATAGTGTAGACACTGTGTTGACAGAGTGATAACACGCGATGCGATTCAAGCCAGTTTTTGAACTGAAAGTGTTGTAAATCTGATAACAGAGTGACGCAAAAGTGTTGACACGTCTTATACTTACCATGGAAAAAGAGGCACGCTGTCGATGTATACAAATCTCGTTCCTCGGTCTATATACATCGCGTGCTTAGGGGGATGCCCCCTAATACCCCATAGAATGAAAGCAGTGAGTTATCAATGAATAATAAGTCTCATGTCATTTCTTTTAGATTAAGTGATGAAGAGTTTAAACCGTATAAAGAAGCACTCGATAGCACAGGGCTTTCTAAGTCTGAATTCTTCAGGAGTGTATTTCTGAAGGGACAGTATCACTTTGAGGTTAGAGAAAATCCTCCGATGGAGTATGATAAATTACTATTTATATTCAACAAAAGTAGCAATAATCTAAATCAGATTTCGAGAAAGATTAATCAGTCTCACCGCTCCGGTATTGTGTCAGAAAGATTATATTTGAATGCTGTTAATCAGCTAGTTTCCATCGAGCAGTTAATGATGAGTGTGATTGATGCTGGCAAGAGTTAGTGGCGGTGATAGTGGTGTCATAGAGTACTTGGAACAAGGAATTAAAAATGGGCGTGAGCAGTCAAGAGATGAGCTTGATTTGCGTCATCCCATTGATGGAAATATTGCTTTGACGCAGTGCATGATTAAACAAATGGCTGATGAAAATCAGAAGAATAATTATCTACATATCACCTTAAGTTTTGCTGAAAAGGACATCACATCAGAGAAAATGCAAGCTGCGTATAGTGAATATAAAGAAACTGTATTAGCCGCATACAGCGAAGACGAAGTGAATGTTTACGCTGAGATCCATTACCCCAAGGTAAAATCTTATACCGACAAGCGTACAGGCGAGACGATTCAACGGCACCCGCATATTCATATGGTGATACCCACTAAAAACCTTGCAAGCGGTAAGGCACTAGCACCCTTCGGTCGCTACAAAGACAACATCGATTACCACGATGCGATTCAAGAACATGTGAATCGTAAGTTTGAGTTAGATTCACCCTATGATCACCAACGCGACTATCGTATATCCGGTCGAGATGAGTTTATCAGTCGTTATAAAGGCGACGACTTTAAAGGCAACAACCGCAAGCTGAAACAGGAGTTGGCCGATCGTATTATGAGCGGCGAAATACGTACAAGTGAAAAGCTGCACAGCGCCTTAGCAGATATTGGTGAGGTTCGATACGATAAACAGTCCGACGGTAGTACACACTTAAGCGTTAAGCCATTCGGTGAGGCGCGTTTTAGTCGGTTTAAGGAGCCGATTTTTTCCCCTGCTATGCTCGATGGGCAGCAACTACGACAAAAGCCCTCGCAAGAGGTGGTAGAAGCAACAGTGCATGAGTGGCGAACATGCCGTTCTCTCGAAGTGAAATACATTCACCCGAGCTCTGCAAAAAAAAGAGGCGCTTATCGCGATCTCGACGAAGACGCTAAGTTAGCGGCTTTGTCTCAACAACACAGTGAAAACCTAACGCACTATAACTTATCACCTAGAGGACAAGACGACCCCACAACCAATGCCACCATAAGCTTTAAAGGTGCCAATCATAAGCTGAAAAAGGCAATTGTTTTCGGTTTGAAAAATGAGGCTGTTACTAGCGAACGTGACTATGTCACTTTTTTGAAAAAGTTCGGTGACGTTAAGTTAGCTAAGGCTGGAACGGATGATCGTTACTACAAAGTAAAACCGCAAGGCACGAATCGCTTTGTAAGGCTGAAAGAGGACGTTTTCAAGCCAACACAGTTCACCAAACTGACCCATCGAGACAACGCGAGCGCAAGCAAACAGAAGCTGCACGCACAAGCACTAACACTCAGTCAAGTTATGACAGTTAAGCCTGACACTTTAAGCCATTCAACGGACACAACAGAAAAGGTAATCAATGAACCAGAACGAAACCCCACCGACGACATCATCAGTCAACATATTCGAGCGCACCGACAAGCGCACGGTCACAAGCCCCGTTTTAAACCAACTAAATTCAGAAAACCCCAGAGCTTTGCCAACGTGTCTCGCGGCTTGCCAAGCCTGTCCGAACGTACTTTGGATGGAAGTCGGAAAGCAGAACGACCCCAATACACCTCTTCGGAGCGACGAAACCAGCGCGCAGGCGTTTTGTTTGATCATGCGCGTCATAATTTGGTCAAAAGGGGAGAACGAAATCCCAATCCTGAATTGCGACGGAATGTACCTGACAGACGACTAACCAGTGAGATCGTTTTTAATTACCGAAAAGCTCAGGAAAGCGCTCAATGTCAAACTCTGCGCGAAATAACGTTAAAGCGCGTCATTGACCCAGAACGTGTTTTATCGCGTTTAAAGACCACTCACGGCCTGTATGGGCATGAGTACGAAGCAAAACGAACAAAGTTTGGCGCAAAGATCAGCAAGAACGGTGCGTTAATCCCTGTAGAACGCTTTTTGCAGACAGAGATAAACATGACCGCCAAGGAGGCTAAGCAGTACCTCAAAGAGACGTATCGAGAGCAGCGCAACGATCAGGATGCGCATTTTGCCTTAAACCAGTTGGCCTTCGTTTCCAATCATGGCCGTAATCACAATAACCCCCGCGCTACCCTCGCTATTTTTTCTCGGTTACAAGCAAAGGAGCGCTATAACATGAGATACGAAACAATGAGTGATAAAAACGAAAAGAACTTTCTAGAAGAAGAGCATGAACAAGATGATGTCACCATGACGCATATTCATGAGCAACTACAAAAACAGCGTCAGCTGATGCAAAACCTGACTATGCGCATGCCAGATGTGATGGCCGTACCGGATAAAAAAGACAGTACCAAGATCGATTTTCACCACAAAGACAGTGCCGACAAAAAGCCGCTCTTTCGCGACGAGGGAGAAAAGATTTCGTTTGATCGCAATGCCGATGATAACGCGGTACATGTCGGTTTACAGCTCGCCGCTGAAAAATTTGGAGCCGTTAAAATCAAAGGAACAAAAGCCTTTAAAGAGCAAGTCCTCGACATTGCAGCAGCCAAGGACATGAACATTCGTTTTGCAGACAAAAACATGCAGCGTGAGTTCATCGAACGAAAACAAACGTTCAAGGTCGCCGAGTCGATGACCAACGCGACGGCCATGAATACCAATGAAACCATCGATAGTTTAAAAGGTCGCGCTATAGAACTACACGATCGTTCCAACCACACACAGGACACGCTTGTAAAAGAGAGTTTGCAAGAGCAGGTGAAAACAATAACGCAAAACCAACTACCAAAGCTCACCGATCAATCTCCGTTTGATAAAACAACCCATCCAGACCTGCATTCACAGTTTGAAAATGGTGTGATTACTCACCTAGAGAACATTGCCAACAAGGTGAAGAGTGAACAGGGTCAGCAAAAAGGCCAACAAGTTACGGATTTTGGTGCAGCGCCTTACCAAGATGATCCCAAAAACAGTGACTCTTATTTCATCGAGCTAAACGGTAAAAAAAAGGTTTGGGGCGTTGGTTTGCAGGATGCTATAGGTAAAACGCAGCTAAGGGTGGGTGATTTCATTACACTCAACAATAAAGGCAAAGAAGCGGTTACTGTCGAAGTAGACGAAAGAAATGATAACGGCGATATTATCGGCACGAAGACAATAGAGACTCACCGCAATGCTTGGTCTATCGTCAAACATCCGAATCTCTCTGAGCATCACAGCAACCAGCAAGCTGAAAAAGAGAATATGGACGCTAACCTCAACGAGATGACCGAAGACGGTCAACAAGAAAAATTAACTGAATCTGTTAGAACATTGAAAAGCCAATTGTTACGCTCTTCTAGTGATACCGAAGCACAAGCGATAGTCACCGCTGCCGAACAACGCAAACATGGCGACATCGAAGGAATGAACGAGACCTTGAAGGATGGTTTAGACGTTGAACTACCCGCTGATTGGAATGGTAAGATTACACTTGCGAACAGTCGTATGGTGTTCGATGGAAGTGTAGAAAAGGCACAACCTGTTAAAGAAGGAGAGTCTCCTGAATTCAGGGGCGTTTATGCTGAGCGTACCAACGGAGAAAAAGCGTTTTTGCGGGACTGTTACGACAAAAATCACGCGGAACAATTAGCGAAGCAACTCATGACTGTTGATGCCCTAGCCCAATCGGACACACAAAAGGTAGAAGAAACACTCAAAACTATAAAAGATCTGGAATCCATCGAAACTCAATCCGAGGATGAGCAAGCAGAGCAGTACGTCACGACATCAAAGAGTGGAACACCGCATATCAACAACAACGGCGGACGGTTCAAGGTTGAATATGTCTGGAATGACACTGATCAGCACATTGATATGACCGTTAACGGTCAGCCCCCATCAGAAGTACTCGATAGTGATAAAATACGTGCTTTAAAACAAGTTGATGATTTTGCGGCGAAATTCAATGACCAACAGCTTAAATCTGGTCAATTAGACATGAAACAAGCTCAAGGCGCTACGCCTGTGAATCAAGACTATGACAACGAAATGAAACCAATTCGCGACAGCGACACCAAAGCGGCTGTAATGAATTGATCAAAACAAAGAGCAGAGCTGATCGCCTGTTTTTGCGTAAACGCAAAAATGAGCATGTAAGATTATTGCGAATCATAACGCAATAATCTCTTCTTGAGTTGATAATGCACGGCTACAAAATCAATATTTGCTTGCCCTTCATCGCTAGCCGCTTTGGGTTCAAAGGGCACCTCCAATTAGAGTCGAATGCCCCCGAATCTCCTTTTGTCGGGGGCTTCTTTCCAACTATTCTTGTCGTTCCTTTTTTAAAAAGCGCCTTAAAGCAAGGTACGCTGGAAACAAATCAATTGCCATCCAAGTTGAAGCCAATCCGGCATGAGCGACACACAGCCAAAAACACACTAACGCAAGTGTGTGATCTAATTGAATATTCTCTAT
Source organism: Thaumasiovibrio subtropicus (assembly GCF_019703835.1). Taxonomy (NCBI): domain Bacteria; kingdom Pseudomonadati; phylum Pseudomonadota; class Gammaproteobacteria; order Vibrionales; family Vibrionaceae; genus Thaumasiovibrio; species Thaumasiovibrio subtropicus. The sequence continues at coordinate 13,257 of NZ_AP023056.1, forward strand.
GCCCAAATAGAGCGATAAAGAGCCCAATAAGCAACCTAAGCTAGCCCAAGCGACAATCCGATTGTGTTTTCCCCGAAGCGACGCATAAAGCATAATAAGTGCGGTAAAGGCTATGACTGGCTCCCACAATGAGTCTAACAATGCTTCCATTAGTAAATTCCCTTATGTGTTTCTATAAAGTATAGAAATACATAAGGGACATAGCATAAAAATTTACTTAATCGACAAATTAACCCTATCATTTAAAAATCAATTTTCTTTTTAGGTATACTTTTTCCACAAGACTGATCCCTAAATGCCATCTCCCAATTATCGTTAGATTTAAAAAATTCGCAAGGATCTTGCTTATCAAAGTTTGTACCAATAAAGCTTGCTTGAGATAAATTATTTCCAACAAATGAAGTCGATATTGTCGAGTTGTCAAATTTTGAAAATTCTAGATTATTGTTACGAAACTCTGTCATTCTTATTACAGAGTTAGTAAAATTAGCTCCTTTTAGTTCATTCTCTAAAATTGTCGACAAAAATATATTCGAGTCAGAAAAATCGGCATTATTCGCTTTTGTATCTATAATATATACACCATTCATTAACACTTTTTAAATTCAGAGTAAGATAGCTCAGACATAACTACGTAGCTTTTATTAAGTAGAGATCCATTGAATACGGATTTTGTTAAGTCAGACATAAGCCACCTACTATAATAAATCTTCGATTTAGTAAAGTCTGCGTATGATAAATTTGCTCTTACAAGGTACAATCCTTCTAGAACATTTGTTTTCTTATCATCACTATTTGACATATTTAAGTAAGATAAACTCTGAGGCCTTCTGGGACAGACATACCTCATGACCAGATAGCTAATGTCATAACCCATAATGCTTAGAGGTTCTTTCTCATTAAAGACAGCATACGACCTGTTCACAGAGTTAAATTCATGATTACCTTTAGAGCGCTCAATAAACTTAAATAAATTCAGTTCATAATACGGATCTCCGGAAGTAAACAAATTACTTACGGGAATTAATTTTTCCAAACCTAAACAGTCCCACCTAGTCAAATAGTTAATAGCATAAGACTTACCTGAATTACCTGATGAATTCATGTTTATAATTTGCCATGATAATAGAGTTCTATTTGTTGACTCATCATACTTTGTTAGGACTATTGAAAAGAATGCTAATACTACAGATATAAATGACAAACCTAATAAAATTTTATAGAATTTGAAGCCTTACTTATTAGATTAAGATTTCTACCTTTATGGATGCTATATATAAAAGATTTCTTAATAAATAAATACAACTTTACACATAATTCTAACAACATTATTTTCCATTTGTTTATATTTTACACCATATCAATATTCATCCTCATTGTTCCAACTAAAAATCATTAACTGGTGAAACCATAATAATTTCATGTGGACTATATGTGCAATGACTAACTGAAAATTATATTTCAAAGAAGTTTAGTTATCAAAGCCGCACAGCGGCGGCTTTGCTCTCCACAAACGACTACAAAACCTTAATAATGTCGCCAGTGCCCAATTTGTAGATTTGTGTCCCCGTCGATATCCCATCAATTTTTACATCGACATAGCCGTACAGTTGACAGGGATCATCTCTTTGACCCGAGCATGTTTGACCTTTCAGCCATTTTTCTGGCTCGGTACGCCATTCACTACAATTACCTGAGCTACCATTTGCCCCGCCCGGCATATGAGCACAGTACCGATACGGTGGGTAATAGGCGATTTTGCCGTTGGTCGCGCTGACATTCGTTTCTGGCACGCCTGAAACGTCCCCACTCACCAAACAACTGCTTAGCGCAGGTAGTGGCGGCTTCAATTTCTTTATTCGGTTTTTAAACGCCGATTTAGCGTCACCACAGCCAGACGGAAAGCCCGCAGGTAAACAAAGCCAGATTGCGCAATCCGCACTGCCAGCAATAGCAGGTTGAATCGAGGTCATTGATAGTGCGGTCATGGCCGCTAAGAGTATTTTTTTCTTCATTTATCTTTAATCCTTTAAAATAGAGCAGGGATGCTAGGAACATTGTTAAGCGAATAATCGACCTTTGCCTGAAACTCTTTTTCCTCAAAGTAGATGATTTTTTTTGCTTTAAATGGCCGCATATTTTCCATAATCATCAATGTGTTAATACCCAAACCGCTTTTGTGTTTTTCGAAACCCAACTCTACAATTTCTTGCGGCATCATCAGCGCCCGTTTTTGTTTGGTTTCATTGCGCGTACGTGTGGAGCCTTTCCCCGAAGTGCGGCTGACTGTGCGCTCTTTGACGGTCTTGTAACCCAATGTTTCACTGATCCGCTTAACTTGCTCTGTTACTTCTTTGGGAGGGTAAATGACACGCACAGCAAGGTTATCAAGCAGAGCTTTTGCCCCCTCTTTGCCATAGACATCTTTTTTCTCTAACTGCGCTTCGCTTTGATAAATCATCAAAAATCGCATGTTATAGCCTGCGGCATAACCTATCGCTTTATCGATGATCTGTACTCGTCCCAAAGCAGGAAACTCGTCTAACAAACAAAGACATTGATACTTCAAGGCGGGATCTAATTCAGGTAGGACTTTCGTATTCTCATTGATTAGCTGCTCAAAAAACAGATTCAATAGCTTTTGAAAACGTGGGATGTTGGCGGGTTTGACACCAACATAAATGGACATTTTTTTCTTACGAAGATCCCTAAAATCAAAATCACTCTTAGAGACGCTGGCAGCGCAAACTTGGTCGGAAAATACCGCGAGTGGTGCATTGAAATTAGACAAAATACTGCCTTTTGTCTCTTTCGCTGCCCCCATGAAATCCGCAAACTCGCGCTTGGTTTCATCGCTGCAATAACCTGCATCGAGCTGTGATTCCATCCATTTATCTAGTCCATCTTTGCTAGACTTCAACTCGATAAGATAAGGAAAACTCGCTTGGCGATGAGTTATCTTTTCTATATCCAACATAAACAGCGAAAGACCAGTGAATAGTTTTCCTGCAAGCTCATTCCACATGTCATCCTTACCACCACTTCCTGTGGGGTAAAGTGCATTCGTTATGACCATCAGATCCCCGACGCGAAACTTGGCGTCTCGACGGACATAATCAAACGGATTCCAACAATGACTTCTCACTGTTCCATTTGAGGCTTCTAGCGCGGTTGTGCTGTATCCATCGGGACAAAAGATATACACTTCTTGCCCCATAGCGGCACGTTGTCCTGCTGTTTTTTCGAAGTTTTCCAACTTAATATCGAGAGTAACCAAGCTCTCTGAATAATTGAGAGCATTGGGTATAACAATCCCCACCCCTTTTCCTGATCGTGTTGGAGCTTCTACACCTGCAAATTGCTGCCCTTCAAACTGAATGAGCTGATTCTTGTAGCTTCCTTTACCGCCACGACCAAGCAACAATACTGGCTTTTCGGGCTCTGCCTTTTTCTTGCGCGGAAAGAGACCAGATTTTCGCAGTTCGACAGAGTTAGCAAATCGCGCACTTCCGTGTAGTTCTTCTGGTTTATACATACCAAAGAGTACCGCGCCAACGATAATCAGGGGGAAGCTGGATACCAACCCACCGAAGGCATAGCCCACAGCAAGGTATTTTTTCGCCCATTCGAGATCTTTATAGTCAAGCCAGTAATAATAAAACGTGTCATAGCTGATGTTCGAATAGTCCATTCCCGCCTGTTTTAGCATCGCAAACGCTGCGGCATACTGCCCTGCTACCAAGAAAAAAGCAGTGAGCAAGAGGAATAGAAAAACAATCCCGACAATTTTCATTAAACCTCTTCCTCTGCGGTAAAAATAAGCTCCGTAAGATGAGTTCTTTTAAAAAAAGCAACGACATCGATACTTTCTTTAACAGTGCGATTAATGAACTCGTACTCAAGTCCCATTCCAACAGGACTCTGCTTTATCAAGGACGTTATCCGCGCATACGCGTCTCGACTGGAATTAGCGTGAACAGTCGTAATAGAACCTGCGTGCCCAGTATTCAACAACTCTAGATATGTCCATGTTTCATCACCTCGAAGCTCAGCCAAAAGCACATGGTCGGGCTTCATTCGCATACAAGATTCAATGAGCAATTTTGGGGTAACGGGCGTATTCTTCCGGTAGAAAAGATGAACATGATTGGGATGATTAGGTAAAGACAACTCGTGTACATCTTCGACCGTAATTAGTCGCGATGAGGTGGGGTAACAGTCTACCATCGCTTTCATGACTGTCGTTTTACCTGAACCTGTTCCGCCAACAAGCAAGATGTTTTTATTCGATTCTACTGCGAGACGAAAGAAACCAGCGATGTCTCCTTGCGCTTTGAGCTCGGATAGCCTGCTATTGATATCGCACTCTTTTTCCTCTCCGCTTTTTTGCGTAAACGCAAAACGACCACTGGATTGATAAGATGCTAAGTCGAACCTATCTAATGACGGCTTACGAATAGTCATTGAAATAATGCCATCTTGTGTCACAGGAGGCATAACAACCTGTCCACGTTCACCATCGGGCAATTTGATGGAAAATATACCTTCATCTACAGATAAATTATTAAAAACGGCAAACGCTTGACAGAGCTCAGATAAAAAGTCATACGAGAGCATGTCCAACCGCTTTTCTTGCCAATCACCCCCAGTGTCATAGAGCACAACGTAAGGTTCATTAATCGCCAATTCCGTTAGCCCCGGTGTATCCAAAATGGCTTGTAAACCTGATTCAGCAAGAAGCGTTCGAATGGTCGTACTTTTATCAAATTCTGAATGCATATTTTACCGCGCCCCATATGGGACGCTCCTCTTCTTACTGAAATTTGTACACGTTAGACATATCGATGTCGCGGACAACTAGGATGTTCAGTCGGCTACCGACTAATGCGTAACCGGTCGGTGGGATATTAATCGTGTGCTTCAGCACTTCATTAGCGAGTGAGTCCATGCTTTGCGTAGAATTATCAAAGGATGTATCAGGGTGATTGTCTTTCAAATTACTATTTAAAACATCTAAGCCATCCTCTATGAATGACAACAAAAGAGCACCGCCAAATCGTTTTGCGTAATGGTAATCAACCCATACATCGACACCCGCCGCACCCAATGAACCAGTTCCCAAGCTATCGATTCGAACTGATACACCATTGGGGGTTTCCACATTTGACCAGATCACAAATAACCGCGCTTTTCCTTGCTCTAAGGCGACATTTTGCTGTCCAGTAATCGTCGAACCCCGCTCAATAAGAAGTGCGTTGCCATTTGCGCTGTAAATATCTTGAGTCGTTCGGCAAATCACATAACCGTTATATTCGGAAATAATCTCTGTTTGGAGTGCGCAAGGAATGCTGGTACCGTGCTTTAACAGAAAGTCCAAACTACGAGGCGGTCGAACCGTAGCACTACCGCTTTCGAATGATGAGCCATTGTAGGAATTATCATAGCGCTGTGCGATTGGACTATTCCCATCTGACAAACTATCGCCACCGCCACCATAAGCCACATCACTTCCTGAAGCGTTCACCATTACCGAACCTTGCATCTGTCTCTCTTCCTTCGTGAGAGGCTTAGGTTCACTGGACGATGAGTTTGCAGCAGTAGCCACTGGCTGTGGCTGTGACTGTGACTGTGGCAAAGGTTCACGCGATCGTACTCTGGGCTCGGTTCGATACTCCAACACAGGTTTTTCAGGCTCAATATTAGCTTCAGCTACTTCTTTCTCTGTTTCAGCTTTTGCGGCAGCTTCTTCTGCTGCTTTTTGCCTTGCTGCTTCAGCCTCCGCTTGTTTTTGCTCCAATTGGGCACGTTGACGTATTTGCGTTAAGAAACTTTCGTTGCCAATGTCACTTTCACCTTTGATGATACCGCCATCATCAAGCTCGAATTGTTCTTGTTCGCTACCCATTGCGGATGTATTAAGCGAGTATAAAGTGAACCCGAGTCCGACAGCGACAATGAGCATCACCACAATTACAATGAGAAAAATTATGACGTTACGCTTTTGCTTGTCTTTTGTTCTCAAATCTACTTCACCACGATCGACTGTAGATTCTATTCCGTCGGTAGCATTCTCAATCTCATTCATGAATAGTCACTCGCTCTTGATTTACTGTTGTCTTTGACGCGTTATAACCACGTGATCGCGTGTATGCGCTGTCTAGACCTAAGACTTGCGTACCTAGCCTTAAATGAAATTTTGGTGCTACTGTATGAATAATCAGGATGTCTTCTTCTATGTGATAATTCACTAGCGATTCTATTCCCTCATTAGTGACTTGAAACACGAGCGGTAACTCCAAGTTGTCTTGAAATTTCATGCAGGTGAACACACCGTCATCCCATACATGGGTCGGGGATAGCTCTAAATCGCCTTGCTTGAAGTAAATAAAGTTTCGGTCATGTAGGGAGCATGGAACACGCGGCTTACCTTTTGTTGGATCAACGACGGGATCGTACTCTAAGGCAATGTAGTAATGTGGATTACGCTTAACTGTTTTCAAATCAAACACATAAGTACGACCTTTGTTCGTTACAACGATGAGGTTTGTATCCGGGTTCTTTGCCACTGGTTTTAAAAAAATACTATTACCTCTCACCGCAAAACCCCACGCGGCAGCATCACCCATGCCTAGACCTGTGGCTTCACCAATGATGGCTTCACCCTTTTCAAACTGAATCAGCGTAGCCTTACCTACTTTTGTATGGATCTCGATAACATCAGCGGGATTGTATTTAGTCGATACAACACGTTTATCGAAACCGCGTGATGAAGGTACTTCGATGGCCGAAACGCTAAGAGAAAACACCGACAACATAAGCAAGATCAAACCACGAATCATTTTAAAATCTCCGACTCTCTATAAGAGGTAACAATAAATTGAAGTGGGTTAATCAATCGTTCGTTTTCATACTTCAATTCTTTTGTGTACTCCCATGTTATAGTGGCTATCCATTGAGTTGGTTTGAATGTCGCAGATTCTCGACCATTACGGTCACGAATAGTGCGAGTAAATCTAACTTGAGCAACATTAGTATCACTAGATGATGGTAGGAAAGAAACGCCATCAGTTTTAATCTCAATGCTTCGATTCTCACCAAACACCTTCACTGGTGAGTTATCAGAGCTAATAAAGTTCGCATATGCAGCCATGACTTTTGTCGTACTAGTCAAATTAACAAAGTCGTATCCTGACTGAATGGTGTACCAGTCATAAGTGTTTCTCTGTATGACATATTGATTAAGCCAGTATTTATCCAGTGCTTCACCATACGTAGTTTTCTTCGCGTCACTCATTGCAAGAGCTGTTTGAGTTTGACCAGTATTGTTATCAACAGTAATCACATAAGGTACTACCGTTTTGAACGGGAGCGCTATTACTAGTGCAGTCACACTTAATATCGACAACAAAAATGCCCCTATCGCAGCAAATAACGCATACTTTGCCTTACTCTTCTGCATATCGACACTATCTTTATGAAAATCTGAGGCTTCCTTGAGATAGATCTCTGCGGCTTTATTCAACTCGGCCTCTTTTTCTTTCTTCAAGCTATTCAGATTTTTTTCATAAACATTTTTTTCTGAAACTTCTGGTAGCTCTCCAATATGTGGAGAGCTATCAATCATTACGTCTGACATAGAAAATCCTTTTAAAACTAGCGCTATTTACTAATCGTAATATCACTAAGGTTAATGACTTCTGGGTTAGCTGGTAAATATTCACCCTTTGGCTGAGTCAACTTCGGCGCTGAAGAACACCCCAAAATAAAAAACACAAGTACTACTAAGAAAACCATTTTCATTTAAATACCTATTTAAGCTTCCACTGAGCCTTTCCTATTTAACTTACCCCAAGCTGCTTGAACGCCTTTTTTGAGCATTCCGTCCTTTTTGGGTTCAGGAGAATCTTTGCTAGAACTTTTACTTTTTCTTTGACTCCCATTCCTATTGGTTATATCGCCGATTGATGACATACCAAGCCCTCCCGTCAAAGAGCTTGCTACAGATGGGATCATTCCAGATATTTTATATCCAGCGAAAAGGACGATCGCAGTTGATATCACATGCTCTAAATGGAACATTCCGTCTAAATCTGTCATCGCAGGTGGGAAAATAAAATCTTCAATAATACTAAGTAAAAGCATGAAGGCTACTGGGAACAATATCGATACAAAAATATAGTTTAGACACAAACCTACCCATTGGGAGAACCAGTTCTTAGTGCTCGGAAAAAAAGCGAAGCAAATGAAGATGGGACCAACAACCAATACTAAAGCTAATAACAACTTAGCGGCGGCAATTGTAGTAATAGCAACCCCCAATAGTATAATTGCTAAAACTCCGTATATAAGTAAAGTTAGAAGCTGAATGATAATCAATATCCAATCATCCCAGATGCTGAGACTATTTTCAAAAAGATGTTGCACTACATTGATAAACTTATCAATTAAGTTATCGATGGTACTACCAATACTTACCCCCCCCGTCAATACACCAACAATATCGTCTGCTGCGCCAGTAAAAACCGGAACAACTAGGCTTCCGTAATAGTCGGCTGTCCCGATGACCATGGAGCAAATGAATAGTCTACCAAGATCAATCGCGAGTGTTCTATAAATATCAGAATCAGTAACGAGTATGTTATACGCTTTAACAGCAGTATATAAAAGCACTCCAGCTACGAAAACAGGCAATATGATTGTTTTAATCAAAGGATACATTAAATTGATAGAAGAACCTAATGCAGTGTCTATTTTTAAAAATATATCAGCGGCAATCATATCACTATCCTTTTAACCAAGATGGCAATGCGTCCTTCTGCTTTTGTCTCTCTATTTCTCTCGCTTCTATATTTTCGTGGCAAGCTTTCGGCCAATCAGACTTAGCAATTCTGAGGCATTTTTTAAAGACTTCCATCCGCACCTCTTTACTTTCTATTTGTTCTTCCAATGTTGGGAAACTATTTGCATTTACGCAAAAACACACCAACAATGAACTCAACAAAATAATTTCCTTCATGGGGTATCCTGTTAGTTAAAAACAGCATTTAAATAGTTAACAGTGCCTCGATAAACTTTAAAGTTTTAACCAAGGTGGCCTTTCGTCTTTCAGCCTTTGAGATACAATTTTATTTGCTTCTATATTTTCGTGACAAGCTTTAGGCCATACACTTTTCTTAATTTTTAGACACCTGCTTAAAACCTCATCTCGTACTTCCTTACTTTCAACTTGCTCCTCAAGCGTAGGGAAATCATGTTCGTTTGCGCTTACGCTTGCGAAAAAACACATCAATAGTGCACTCAATAAAAATAATTTTTTCATGGGATATCCTTTTAGTTAAAAACAGCGTTAGAATAGTTAGCAGCGCGCCGCTCAACTTCTAACTTAAGTTCATGAGCAATTAACTTGTTCATGTTATCGAGAATTTGCGCGTCATTCTGTATCTGCATCTGCTCATACTTTATAGCATTTGCTAAATCATCTTTCTGAGCTGGCGTCGTTGCGGATGACATTTGTGAATGCAAGTTCTCAATACGAGCCTGACGATCAAATGATTGCTCATACATCGTCTTTAACATTTCATTTTGTTTAATGAAATTGTCGAATTTCGCTTGCACCTCTGGGATTACAGACTCTAAACCATAAGCCGAGCGAAGGCTTGATGGATCAATGGCATCAAATGCGTCTTGCCAATTAGCTGTCGCAATGTTCTTAACAAAATCAGGTTGGTTAAAAATCTCCTCTATGTTCCAGTGACCATTGACCATATCAGCGTAAAAATCGCCCTGATTGATTAACTCGTTGTACTGTGTAATAGATTGTTGAAGTTCTTGTTGAAAACGAATAGCATTCTGAGCCGTTTCCATTGCAAATTGTGCATTTCCGACAGCATCTACTACGGGTATACCCGCTGAAAAAGCGGGGGTGGCAACAAAAAATACTACTGCCAATATTTTATTTTTCACACAGCCTCCTTACTATTAAGTCTATATATGAGTTCAGGTATCCATCTATCAGGATTATCACCTACTTCTTGTCTAACTGATTCACACAAGCTGATCACATGGTCGTCACCGCTGATGATAGGCAGGAACTCATCAAATCCCCCAAGATCAAGCTTCGCGAAAATTGAGTCATTACTTTGTTTGATAAGAAAAGTTCTTGATTGCTTACCCAACTTCTTTAACTGCTCAAACTCGCCCTTGCTGACATTACATTTTTCATAACTCGGATACTCGGCGTCTGGATTAGGTAAATAAATCTTCGTTGCTGTTTGTTGTACAATTGCGGGGAAAATTTCACAATTTATCGCGTCTTCTGGTGACTGTGAGGACAAAAACATAAACTCATTCTTCAAGCGCCCAGCTTTTAATATATTTTTCATGATGCTCTGTGTTAGAGGAAAGTTTGCTGGCATCCAAAACTCCTCAACAATCGACATCATCAGACGTCCTTCTTTTTGCATAAGGGATTTCAGATAAAACAAAACAGCAAGCACAGGCTCACAAGCAGGGTGACCACTTTTGTTACTCGTCGTGTCCAACAAGACAGTAGTATCGAAACCAATACGATCCATTGCAGCTGGATTAAAGCGATTTACTGGTGAATCTAATGCCCATGCAAGAGTACCTTTACCAGCATGAGTCCATTTACTTAAGCGCATTTTAAAATCGCCTTCAGGGATGGACTGAAGCAAATTAGACAATCGTCTATCTGCATGCCTAAGTCGAAAAACTGTGTCGATGGCAGTTTTAGCCAACTTGTCATCCAATGGTGATACTTCGCCCGTCTTATCAGCACCCAAGCGGCATACAAGACGATGAAGAAAGGCTCTTAACGAAGGGGTATCTTCAAGTTGGAAAGGGTTTAGACCTGTGTCTGTTCCTTCTTTGAAGGCAAAATATTGTCCACCGTATGCACGAATGAATAGCTCTGTACTTCGATTGTAATCAATGCAAAATAACTGAGGGTTCCAACGCGTGTAATACGCTGTTAGAAATCCCTCTAACGTTGTTTTACCTGTACCAGACGCGCCGAGGCACATCGTATGACCTGCATACTTTTCACCTGTCACATCCTTTCCAATCTCTGAAGCATGAGAATTAAAATAATAAAGGCTATCGCCCACAGTCTTCAACGGCACAACCGCACTGCCATCACCTATAGGGTTTCCCTTTTTTTTACCACTCGGATAGTTATGTAAACTAAAAGTGTGACTTAAATTAGTAGTCGTCTTCGGTTGGCTCAGCGCCCTTTCTTTTGATGCTGGCATCACCGATAAAAACGCATTGACATTATTAAGCGTAGACTTCTTGAAACTTGTCCCCCTAATAAGGAAATTATTTTTTACCTCTCCGGCCTCTTCTAAGATAGTGTGTTTGCTGTCACTAATAACAACTAGAGAGCAATGATAGTCACCAAAATATAGTTTCCCGTTTGCTACTCCTGCCTCAGCAATATCAATCGTTTCTAAATCTTCATTAGTAAAGCTACTAGACGATCTTAGCTCGTTTCTTTTTTGCTTAGTGCTCCGAGCAAACGCCAACGGACTTTTACCTATGAATGACTGAGTCAATACTAGTTCTTGTGGTTGATTTAATAGAAAGTCCCACATCCCATAGTATGACTCATCTGGATAGGCATCTAAATCAAACGCCACACCGAATCGCGATTCGTTAGAGTTGTTTGTGCGATATTCAAACATGTCATAACCGAAATGGACATCCGTATTGCAAATAACCTCTTTCGCTTTTCTTCGATAAAGAGGTATTACCTCTGACTGATTGCCAGATAATAAAACTTGCAAGAATTCAAGAGGATAGTTACGCATTATAAGCCCGTCTTGCTCAATGCTGACTGCGCTAGCTCCGAATGTATTTAACACACTTACAGATTGACTGACAATATCCTCTATCTTTTCAATTCCTTCTTCTATGTCAGAGGTTTTAATGATAAAAGAGATATAATATCCCACTTCGAAGAAGCTTTTACCTACAAAGCTCTTCATATATTTTTCATTTAGCCTAGAGACAAAATCGTTATCAAAGTGATACTCTTCGCAAAATTTAGCCTTGGTTTTTATTAGGTGAGTCCAAATGCCAATCTTGTCTTGAAACTGTTTAAGCAACTGCTCCAAAAAGCTTTTAATTACCTCATTTTCACTCTCTAGAACAGATAGAGATTTATTTTCAAAAGAAACACCCGAAAGCTTGACAACTGCCATTAATTTGTCGCGTCCGATAGACACACAGTTTTTTGATAATGACAGGCCGTAGTCGGGAATCAAATCAGCAAGGGATTTATCACCGCTGGAGCCAGAGTTCCTTGATTTGTCTTTTGACACGAGATCTTTTTTCCTTTTCTGATATTTTGTTTGATGAGAGAGAATAAATAGACTTGTTCTGAGAAAGCCTCATAGCAAACCCTTTTATCTCCCACACTAAATACTCCATTGCCCTAGAGTTTCCTTCACATTTTACCCGTGCAACGAAATACAAGCCGACACAAAACGTTGGTATAATGGGCGCAAATATTAATCCAAACGCAACGAATGTCAGTATTGCTCCGAACAAAGCTATAACCCCAAGCCCCACTAAAACCATTACTGGCGCACCTAATAAAAGGGGCTTTCGCCCCAAAACGTTATAGGTCAAGTTTGTTTTCAAACTCACGGGGCGACCCCAAACACACCCATTGCCCATGTTACGACAGTGATACAACCACCCACTACGACCACCTTAACAATGCTTAAAGCGAACTCAAGCCATGTAATTTGATCCATCATCGCTCGAACCGCCTGAACAATGATAAATAAGAACACAAATATTCCCGTTAGTGTCCAGACCCAATCTTTGAAGGCAGTTAGTTCTGATGTACCAGAAGCTAAACCACTCGCTAACGCAGGGTTAGCGAAGATCAACGCCATAAATACAGAGAAGAAAACTTTTGCGCTTTGACCTTTCAAAACATCGCGTAATAAATCCATTGTCAATCAATCCTTATTAAAAATCTTTAAAGACATCCCAATGCTCATGGGATTTCGGAACAGGTTTTTCTAAATTTTTTTCTTCTTGGTTAGCTGTAGTTGTTTTTTGCGTATACGCAATTCCTGAAAACTTGTCTACATAGCTGAGTTGGTTATCGCCTTCCTTAACAAACCCCCTTTTAAAATTGCCGCTGTAGTAGCAGCTAGCCGCTTTGTTTAGTAGTTCTGTTTGGCTATTGCTTGGAAAAGCTTTTTCCGCTCTAACTAAACAGTTATGAAAAATTTTTGCACCTGCTTCAATGCTTTTACATGGATCAAATGCAGACTCAAAATCCAACCCAGTGTCTTCAAAGTTGGTCTTATTAACTTGCATTAGGCCCACTGAATAGTTGAAATTTCGTTCATCCAAGCTTTCAATAAAGCTACTAGCCTCTTCTATGGTCTCTGGTTGTTGAAACCTTTTTGCTCCTTCAAGACCGACAATAGCAACAGCTAGCGGGCGATAACTGCTTTCAATTTCAGCTATTCTTTGAATAATATTAGGTTCAATGCTTGTCCCTACTTGGCAGCTAGCCGCCAACTGTAGTACTACACTTGCCTCTAAAATCATTCCCTATCTCCGTACGTAGGCGCGTCTGGGAATAAACTCAAATGTTGCTGTAGGATTAATGCAGCAGCATCAGTTTTTCTAGTTACTCCCATCCCCTTCTTGTTCACACTGAAGAAATGATTAAGCAACTTGTTTTCTTCAATATTCAAATCGAAAGAAACATGACTATAACTGCCATCAACCGACTGTATACTCGTTTTATCCCAGCGAGAAAATCGTGCTATATAATCCAATACACGATTTTTCGCTTCCATTTTCTTTGATCTACCACTGCTTTCAGATGAAACGCTTAGTTTTTGATTTGTCGTACTATCAATCCTTAGAGTTATATTCATGATCCCTCAAATCTTTATCCGATACCGATTTAAAATCGACATAAAAAATGCATCCAATAGGATACAAACTGTAAAACATGATATCGTTGTAATTCACACCTGTACTTTTTAGAGTCAGGTCACAATTTATAAATCGCCATCGTGTATGAATGATATTTAACAGCGCATCATCCTAGCTATAGAGAGCAGTTCATTACAGCAGCCGTGACAGGAGTAAATCGCACCGCCGTGGCTAATTGGGCTAAGACGGGCAAGATATCTATCATTAATTGACAAATTGATAAAAATGCTTAAGTGAATGATTCTTAACATGGGCTTAATATCCCATCAATTAATTGACATGTCACAGCGTCAATTAATTGTTTACGTGACACCTAGATGAAATTGGTGAGCAAAAGTATACTCGTTTCATTTATGGTGTTAACTACATTCAAATAATCTTTTTTGATCAGGAACTCACTAACATTAAGAAAACAGAGCATTAAATATAGAATAGTGATTTTATACGTTTTAAACATCGTGAACTTAGATTACTAATTCACAGAATAAATGATTTAATAATTTGACATCAACAAACTTAATGCCCATTTTTTCTGACTTAAAATAGGGGGTTAATATTCGAGACAATAAATCTCGGATATTTCCCCTCAGGATTCAAGACATCGCTTTCCTTCTCTCTGAAGAAAAACCTCATTATCGACAAAAACAATAAACCAAGCGCAAACCATTAATGGGGGTAATAATATGGTATTTTGGTCCACTCAACCCGATTTTTTGCTTAAACGTGCCTTTTTAAAAAACGTCGTTTTATTAACATTTTTTTAACACGACTAATGACGGGATACCTCTCTACTTATCTGTTGAAAATCCCAGCTACACCTTTTTTTGCACTTCAACCCAAAACGGCTAGGGCAGATTATCTATATTATGTTAAATAGGCGGGATTTTTCTAAAATTTCTCTTGTTGCCAACTCACCGCCCTCAACGGGCGATGGTTAAATCCTATTTACCGAGTTCTGATTCAATCATCTTGATCCGCTGCACTATGTCGGGCTTTATGCTTATCCCTGCTCTTTGAGCTAGCTTTCTATAGAGGTCAATTTCGTCCTTACTAACAGGAGTATGTAGATGAGCGATAATTTGCGCTTCTAACTCCTCAATAATTGCCAACGCAGGGTCAACTGACGACACCTCTACCGGAGTGACAAGCTTTTCAGGAACATTACCAGTTTGATCTGGCTGATACTGCAAACAAATTTCTATAACTGAATAAGCTCGACCACGGCGATGTAGTTTGTATCCAACGCCTTTTTCATCTGTCGGAGTCCACACACCTCGTGATTTTTGAATAATCTCACCAAATGCAATATCTAATACTGAACGCTTAAAATCCCTAAACGCTCGATAGCGCGGAATTTTCTCCATCATGTGCGTTTTTTCGTTAAACCTTAACCTATAGTCTCCAACTTTTTGGCCGGACTCTTCTGCTTCTTCTTGATTAGTAATCACTACATAATCAACGCCTAGCATTCTCTTGATATCATCAATTTCGAACTTCTCGTTGTTACGTTCTTTATGTCGACTAATGATTTCTAGCAATCTCTGACTATGTTGGGATTCTAGCTCGCACCACAGCGACAACTCCGTAGAAGAGTAACCTCTAGAGTGGTTGAAAAGCTGCGGAATAGCCTGCTCTGTTACCGACAACTCCAAGTGAGATCCGGCTACGTATTTCGCATAAGGAATAGGGGTCATGACCGTAAAGGTGTCTTTATCCGAAACAGAGATGAAACGCCCCACCATAGATTCAGATGTTCGCTTTAGTGTCTTTCTCAAGGAGTCGCCACTTGTTCTGAAGAACTGTTCCAACGTATAGATATCGAATTTCAATACGCGTGGTAATCGCCCAATCATCTCTTCAGAGGGCATATAGTTGTGGTAATGCATTTGCTGAGCTTTGCGAGGCAAGCCTTCAACTTGTACCTTTCCCTCGGGATCATCCTCATACAGCTTATTGCGCTCTTGTTGAAGTGCGATCATAGCGAGTGCCAGTAAGCGCTTGGCATTTTTGCTCAGATCTTGCCGCCCCTCCAAAAAAGAGTGGGGAACAATATAGTGCTTTGGCTGCGTCGATACCTTCATCTTTGACATGATAAAAATCTACTAAGGGAACGTATGTACATTCAACCATTAAAGTGGAAACCACTCAAGATTACTTTCCACCTTAATGAGTATCCCCCCTCAAAAAAGTCACAAAAGCACATTAATGTGAGCAAAATCTCACCAACAAGCAACAAAAAAACGTACACACACGGAAAATATGCATATTATCGCAAAATAAAGGGGATCCACATCACGTTAAGAGAAGATTTACTCCACGTTTATGCTTGGGTTAAATTTGAAATGTCTAACACGATTGAATAAAACACGACACCCATCTCATTAATCTATAAGGGATTTTTGATATCAAACGTAAAGAAAGAGGACATTTACTCCTCTTTTGGCGGACATTTACTCCTCTTTTGACGGACATTTACTCCTCTTTTGACGGACATTTACTCCTCTTTTGACGGACATTTACTCCTCTTTTGACGGACATTTACCCCCCTCTTTTGGCGGACATTTACTCCTCTTTTGGCGGACATTTACTCCTCTTTTGACGGACATTTACTCCTCTTTAAACGGACATCCCCCCCTTCTTTAAGTGGACATTTATTCACCTTCAGACGGACATTTACTCCTCTTTTGACGGACATTTACTCCTCTTTAAACGGACATTTACTCCTCTTTTAAAGACATCAGCTCCACCTTTACGGACATTTACTCCTCTTTAAGAGACATTTACTCCACCTTTACGGACATTTACTCCTCTTTAAGAGACATTTACTCCTCTTTAAGAGACATTTACTCCTCTTTAAGAGACATTTACCCCACATTAATGAAAGTAACTCCTTGTTTTTATACAACTAAATTTTTAAGTATAAAGTGTAAAAGTGTAAAGTTATTTAAAGTTATAAAGTAAAATAAAGTTATAAAGTAAAAAAAGCTTTAAGTGTTTCGTACAACGCCACTGTGGAAAACTCTACGAGTTTACACACAATGCCTACTGCGACTGATCTAACGTGGATAGTTGACGCTCCGCTATCAATTTTTTTTGCTTTTTAAGAGGCTCTCCTCCTCTACTTGATGAAACAATTCATCGAATGCTTCGGCATAGAAACCCCACCCTTCAAAGAGAGGAGCAGTTAAACAAGGAGTTTCCATTTGTCCCCGCTATATAGCCGTAGGTCTATTGCCTGAGCTCCAAAAGCATATAGGCACATGAGCTCCTGAACGGGCGATGGCCTACGCTGATTTGTTAACATGTGCATCGTTTAACCTGCCCAAGAAATATTACCCTATTCTTGAGCAGGCATAAGAATAGCGATTATAGGCTCTCAATCAAAAGGAGAGTCGATATGACTAAACGTACAGCCAAAGCGCGCATTGAAAATAAAACCGGCAAAGATATCAAAATTGCTACTTTGAATCACAAATATAGTGATGACTACCACAATCAAGAAACATTTGGTCTGATCAAGGATGGTGATGTTTCGGGTAATCTAACGGTTGAATACAACACTGGATTTGGTACCACAGGCCGAGATTGGTGGCTAGTGACATGGCAGTATGACGAAGAAAGTGTGTATTATACTGATCCAAATAACTTCCGTGGTGCGATTGATTACTTAGAGAGACAAGTTAACTCTGTAATATCGGATAATAAAGATATTCCAGATGAGCTAAAGCCAGCGGTTGAATTAGCTTCAAGTGCGTTAAATAGTGAGTCAACCAAAGGGTTTAAGCAACACATTTTACGTTCTGAAGATGAAGGTAAAGTTGTACGTATTGTTTTGTATAAAGATGGTACTGTCACGATTAAATCCGAGTCAGGAAAATCTCATACTGTTTACCACAGCAAAAAACTAGATAAACACTAATTTCATTAGATGCTTATCTTAAACGTATGATTTAAAGCCCGAGAATACCTTCCCCTCGGGCTTATAGCTTATCTATCATCCTTCGCCATTTCTTTCTTTATATTGGCTACTTGCCTTACTCCAAGGTTATACTTTTCAGCTACAGCTGACCTGGAATACCCTTCGCATAGATCGTTATATATGTTTCTGTTTCTATCTTGGAGATAAAACTTTTGATGAGTTGGTAGTGATAGATAAGTGCCGCCGAACTCCCTACTTAACTCTTCTATGCTACTTTTACTTATTTTATTAATCAGTGTAGTATTTGATGGGTCTTTAGGTATGTAAACTTCTTTTCCACCAAAGTGGACAACTAAGCTGTATACTTCTTCAAGTCCAATCAATCTAGTTAGGATCTGTATCTTGGGTGGTAGTATTTTCGGGTTTATTTTGCTCAAGTCTATACTGAGTTTTGTCTCGCATTGCATTTTTACATCCATGTTTTTGTTGAGTTAAGTAGATGTTATTACTGCTATGCAATAGCGTTCACTGTGAAACTTCTCCCTATGATAACTATATCGATAATGTGATATTATTGTGTGGTTAATATTCTATAAGGATGGTAGATTATGTTAATAACACAAGAGCAGGTTCATAATGTAGTGGAAATGATACTTAACTCAGTTTATAAAGGAGAGTTTTCATTGCCGAAAGAAAGTATTATTAATAATACATACAAGTTTTCGATTAATGAGGTTGCTTCTTGGATAGGTATTGAAACTGAAACACTCTCTTTTGTAGTCTCAGAGCTATGCAGTGCATTGATCCAGATACAAGTAAGTTATTCTGTTAATACTTGTTCACATTTTGAGTTGGGTGTAGTCTTCAATCGCGTAGGTTATAGAAGTGGAATGATCTATGTAACCATTAACAAAGAACTACCTATCAATATATTTTTGAACACCACTAAGGTAACCTATGCATCTTGAGATGAAAGTATTTCTTCTATATTCAAATCTAAACATTTGCTTACCTTATTGACTGTATTCAAACTTACAGGTTTACCTAACTCCATTCTCTTTATTGTTGACAATGAGATATAGCAGCATACTGACATGCTTTTGTTTGATAGAGCTTCCTGAGATAATCCTAGTCCTTTTCTACGTGATATGATCAAGGAAGAGTTAATATTAACACCGATGTTTGACATACTAATTCACCAAATTATCTTTTTAATAGATAGTCCTTGATAATATAGTAGGAAGTTTCCGGTTTTTTAATAGTGAAATATTACACTGTATGGTTAAGAAGGAGATATATGAAAATTTACGCTTTCATTGTTAAAGCTAAGAGCTTGATTAATAATCAATAAAATCAAACACTTAAGAGTGTCTGATTTTATTGGGGATTTTGTGTTTATTCTTCACTATACATCGCATAGAGCCACTGAGGAATTTTGTAATTTTCTACAATCTCCTCGTCGTTTACTCGCTCGTAAGTAGGAATATCGGAAAATTTCCCTTTTTCTTCTTCCACGCTAATGCCATTAATTATAGTTGAATGGATGATGTTTATTGTATGGTAACCTAAATCTCGAGGACTAAGAACGGATTCTCGAATCGTATCTCCTTTTGAAAAGGAGCGACTGAGGCTTCGCATTACATCATCATTAGTTGGTTTTTCAAGATTAGTGATCTTTTTAAGTACTCCAATATCAGTGCTGATGCTCTTGTATTTGATCCAGTTGTCTTCTTTTCCTAAAAAGTTCAACAATCTAAGGATAGTCTTTCTACTTTGAATTGAACTGTTGTAATTAAATACTCTGGATACAAGATCTTTGCAGACTTTATATGATGGTGCTAGCATGTTTGCATCTTCTATTTCCAGTACTGATGACATACCACCAACAGAAGTCGCTTGGTCATCATGAATTCCCGGCATTACAACTTCAACAATAGGTCGATCTTGGCTATCAAGACCTCGTCTCATCCATGTGTCTTTTTCTACAATAGTTGATAGTGTTTGTGGAAAAAAGTTCCTTCGCATCTCATGGAGTGCTAAGATATTTACTATCTTATCGACCTTACAGCCATTCAGATAGTAGTGAGTAGGATTGTTTTTATCTTGTGTGATATTAAGTTCTGTAAATCGCTTATCTGTATGATACTCATTTTTTGACGCACCGAAAACGGGGTCAAATAATACTGATGAAATAGTTACGTTAAATTTGTGAAATTTATCGAGTTTCAGTAGGTTTCCGATGCATGTCATAAAGTAGATCGCTGATGTTGCTCCCCTACTCCAACCTACAACATGGATATTTAGATCGCTGATGATTGGATCTTTTGTTGTCTCGTCTATTTCAGCTTCTAGCCTTTTGTAAAGCCATAATATCGCTCGCTGCGTATTATATAGTCTTCCAATCCCTGTTCCTGACTGAAGGAAATCAGGTAGCATTGTAACTTCAAGACCTTGGCCGGTGACAACTTTAAGAATATTATTTAGTTCCTGATAATCATGACTTTTATCATCAAAACCTATACGTTCTAACCAACTCTGTGGTGTCAATGTTGCATCTCTACCCGAAGAGGAGGCAACATATTTTTCTCCTATACCATTGAGCAAACATCCAGTATGATTTCTACTTACATCTACTAGGCTATTGTTGGGGTATGTGATTATGCCTTGGTTTTGGTTGATCTCTCTTGCAATGAAGCCATTAATGTTATTCCATTCCCAACCATTCTCTTCAAAGCTCTCATTAGTGCCATTAAATATAAATGTTAGTGTATCTTTCATTATGCTTCTCCAAAGGTTTGTGTAATGGTTATTTTTCTTTAAAAATAACTATTAGGACAGTGTCAACTTGGTGTCATGTCGTTATTATGAAACTTTTCTCGGAATTATCATGCTATAAATAATGGTGTTGTTTTGCTTTTTATGTTGGTAAAAGAGGGTTTTTAAATTGAATAACAGAAATGAAATGCCAGAAGAAATAAAAGGCTGGAACTGGGGGGCATTTATACTATGTCCATTTTGGGGAATTAGATTTGGGGTATATAGAGCTCTATTATCATTAATTCCAGGTATGGGATTTTTTGTCATGATTTGGCTTGGACTTAGAGGCAATAAACTTGCTTGGGAAGCTGACTACTGGGTGAGTACCTATCAGTTTAAACAGGCTCAGAGACGATGGTCAGCATACTCTCTTATATACGTTATTTTAACAGTGTCTCTTACTTTTGCTGTTGTGAATTTGGATCGCGTAGACGAAGAGTTTGTTCCTCCGTTCGAAATGTCTTTAAAAGAAGTTTCTGACAGTAAAAATTTTAAAGACAAAATTGGTACCCCCTTCACGACAGACTTTAACTATGGTCGAATTATCCCAAATGAAGCCGGAGAAATCAGTGAGTTTGGTTATTCAATCATCGGGTTAAAGGGGCAAGGGTATGTGTCTGTTTCAGCCCTGAATCAAAATGATGAGTGGAAAATTCGTTGCTTGTACGTCTTCTACCCCGAGAAAACGCCTAAGGAAGCTATTATTCCCTGTGGAAGCTACAGTCAATAGTATGGTGCTTAAATACTACAGCATTGGAAAGACGCGCATTGCTTATTTTTTTAAGCAATGCGCGTAAATTTGTCCTTCGGTTAAAGTGGCAAAATTATTTGCTGATTCCGATTGTGAGGGTGACCTTCAGCCGGACAGTGTAGGGTATTAAGATGATTCCGATAGCGATTAAGTCTAGATATAGCATTGATATATTTCCTTTTATTAATAGGAAATCGTAAAGTAAGACTTTTTTTAAGGAGTGTCTGAAAATAAGCAGCCGTTTTTTGTGCTTTAAGGTTGATTGGTGTTCTCTTTGTGTGACGGTGTAACTTATATCCCCGCCCGATTGGGCGAGGGTTTACGTCGAAATTGCTAAAGCTTCAACATGGCGTTGTTGCATCTGGAAATCAGTACGCTTGTACAGCAGCATAACTTTGCGACAGAGCCCAAATTTCTTGCCCCCCTCAATAAGGTCCTTATAATCTTTTACACTGGGAAACCAAAGTGATTTCCATCTGGCAGCTCTACATCTATACGAAGCTTACCACCGGCTGCCTCAATGTACTTCTTTAGTGAGCTAAGGCGTAGGTCTTTACCAGGCTTTTCTAGGTTAGCAACTGATGGCTGACTAATGCCCATAGCTTTAGCAATCTCTACCTGAGAAAGAT